>NZ_NOYB01000042.1:0-857 GCF_002258235.1 Rhodococcus sp. 06-470-2
TCCCAGAGTCAGCCACAGGGTCGCCTGGGTGGCCAGGGACGACAGTCGGAATTCCCAGAGCAGGGTGGCGGGGAAGTCCGAGCCGACCTCGTTCACACCGGGCAACAGCGCGTACCCGATCCCGACCACAACCAGGAACGCGAGCAGCGGCGCGCCGACGCGGATCGCCACCGAATGCTGCGACGCGACCACCTTGGCGACGTAGATCCCGATCGCGACGGCCAGCACACCGAGAACCACCGACGCCAGCCACAGCCAGGTGCGCTGGGTGATGGTCTCCGGATCGCCGACCGCGGGCGGGTTGGCCGGGTACTTGAAGAACGGCACCGCTTCGATGGCCACCCATCCGGCACCGGCCCCGACCAGGGCCAGTACCGATCCCGGCAGGGAGCTGAAGCGTCGCCCGTAGTGCAGTGCCGAGGCGAAGATCGCGCCCAGGGCCAGGCCTGCGAGTCCGGTGGCGAGGAACAGCCCGACGCGTTGTCCGTCGCGACTGACGAGCGGGTCCTCGTCCCCGTGTGAATGTGCGGCAGGGGCGGCCTCGGTGGGATCGGCTCCGGTGTGATGGTCGTCGGCACCGGCTGCTTCTTCGATGGCGATGGCCGAGTCGATGTGCGGTTCACCGACGACGTAGGCGACTGCTCCGGCGAGCAGGCCTGCGAGGAGTCCGGCGAGCAGACCTCGGACCAGTAGTTGGACGAAGGTGCCCTGCAGCGTCGGGCCGTGTGTGTCGGTCAGTGGCATGGCAGGCCCAGCAGGTGGCGGCCGTCGTGCATCAGTTCGTGCATGTACATGCCACTGCGGGAGATCGCGCCCTGATCGAAACCGACGAGGTAGAGCACGACGAAAGCGAGCAG